>NZ_BAAGTT010000025.1:0-43790 GCF_054781775.1 Spirosoma areae
TGCGTAGAGCTGAGCCGTACTAATGACCCCGGGAGCGTGTGCTGGGGCTTATAGGTCCGTCGTTGAGCGGGGCTGGTTGGTTTAGCCGCTGGGGTTAGCGGGCTGGGTCTGGGTAAAGGAGGTCTCTCTCTGTGGGGTTCAAAGAAGGAACAGGTCTTGATGACCCTGTGTTAGGCGGGGTTGTCGTTGAGCTTCAGTCAGGTTGGTGCCGTCAAGGCGGGTGTGCACCTCTCTTCCATTTCGAACAGAGCCGTTAAGCCCCGTACTGCCGATGGTACTGCTGTCACAAGCGGGAGAGTAGGCAGGTGCCACCTGAGTGATATTGCAGCGGAAGCTGGCCGTGAGCCGTTCTTCGAGAGAGGAACGGCTTCTGTGCGTCTAAACGGGTAGATACGTTTATGAGACTGATGCTATAGGAGCAAAATCCTGCAAATTCGGTAATATTATTTTATCTAATAACTTCTCTTCCAATAAATTAGCCCATGCGTTCATATAGGCGATGACATCTTCCCGCACATTATATTTTAAGAATCTTTGTTCAAGAGGAAGCTGGCTTAATACTTCTCTATCATCAAGTTTTTCGAGATGTTTTAAATCTTCGAGCATCAGCCCTACATTAAGCATTTCGTTAATTAGCAAGTCAATAGGCATTTGGCTGTTTGAACAGTAACCGTCGGTCTGTTCATTCCAATCTCCATATCGTTGCATGGCATATTGATGAATTTGGTCCTTAGAAAGCCTGGTAAGCTGCTGGGCGAGATTGCCACAATTACAGCTGCCCATATGCCCCCATTGGTAGTGCGCGCCTTTCTTTAAATTTTGGGTTGTTTGACGGAGCGCGTAGATGAGTTCGAGCGTTGGGCGAGCCATATGATTATACTATTTTTTACGCAATTGATAAGTGAGGGTTGTTGTTGGCCCAACAGCTTGTGTGGCAATTTTGTTCGCGTTAGAATCAATAAAATAAGCCCGTTTATAACGGGCTTATACTTAGCGAATCAATTCCATTAAATCCTTATCATTCACTTCTTTTCGGATGTCGGCCATATCCAAAAAGCGTGTATAAATACCGTCGAGTGTTGGCCTGTCATAGCGAAAGCCCAGTAGTTCGAGCCGATGTTTAAGCGCATGCCGTCCGGAGCGTGCTGTTAGTACGATGGAAGACTTTGGAACGCCTACATCATGCGGGTTCATGATTTCGTAATTTTCAGAATGCTTCAAAAAGCCATCCTGGTGAATGCCTGATGAGTGTGCGAAGGCGTTACGACCCACAATGGCTTTATTCGCCTGTACGGGCATCCGCATCATTTGAGAGACTAGATTACTTACCGGAAATAGCCGCGTCGAATCAATATTTGTATGCAAACCCAGCTCTTTTTTCACCTTAATAGCCATTACAACTTCTTCAAGCGATGTATTGCCAGCGCGCTCACCAATGCCGTTCATGGTTACTTCCACCTGTCGCGCTCCGTTCATAACGCCCGCCAATGTATTAGCCGTAGCTAAACCCAGATCATTATGACAATGAATCGAAATGGTTGCTTTATGAACATTGGGAACATGTTCGTAGATATACGCAATTTTTCTGCCGTATTCATCAGGTAAGCAATAGCCTGTTGTATCAGGAATGTTTACAACTGTAGCACCAGCAGTAATAACGGCTTCGGTCAGTTGAGACAGAAACACCAAATCAGCCCGACCAGCATCTTCGGCATAAAACTCTACATCTTCAACATAGGTTTTAGCGTGTTTGACCGCAGCAATAGCCTGTTCCAGAATTTTCTCGCGTGTGCTACTGAATTTATTGCGAATATGAATGTCAGAAGAACCAATACCTGTATGAATCCGTCCTCGTTTTGCCCATTTTAGTGCTTCACCAGCCGCATCGATATCACCTTTTACGGCTCGGCTTAACGCACAAATGGTGGGCTCTGATACCGCCTTCGAAATTTCAACAACAGAGCGGAAGTCGCCGGGACTTGAAATAGGAAAACCTGCTTCAATAATATCAACACCCATTCGCTCTAGTTCTTTTGCCACGATAATTTTCTCTTCCGTAGATAATTGGCACCCCGGTACCTGCTCACCGTCGCGTAAGGTAGTGTCGAAAATAAAAACTCGTTGGCTCATAATCAGCAATCAATTAAAAATAGTATTGAGTTCTAACCTATGCAAAAAGCCCCTTCTGTGGGAGAAAGGGCTTTTTAGTACAGCATTTCCTCGCTCCGTTCTTAGTAAACGTTTACTGTTTGCAGTCGGCAGAGTAAAGAAGAATAAGTCATGATTTTCCTGCGAAATTTCGCTGTCTGCGTAAATACGCTACAAAAATAGGCGTTTTTGTTAAGCCTGCAAACTTCCGGGAATTATTTTTTAATCTTACAACAGTTACTCTATATCAGCCTGTTATGCAATTAAGAATGCACTTTCCCATCGCTTCAGTACCCAAAATCTTAGCTGCTAATGTGGTTGAATCAGCAATGTCGCGGGTGCGGAAGCCAGACTTAAGTGCAGAATCTACCGCATTAACAACAACATCAGCTTCGGTCTTCATACCAAAAGAAATGTCGAGCATAAGCGCGACCGATAAAACGGAGGCTAACGGGTTCGCAATACCTTTACCGGTTATGTCATGAGCCGAACCATGGATGGGTTCATAAAGTCCGGTTATATCGCCTATAGAAGCCGATGCCAGCATGCCCATCGAACCGGCAATCTGGCTGGCTTCATCCGTTAAAATATCTCCAAAAAGATTACCCGTTAAAACGACATCGAAACGTTTAGGGTCTTTAATAAGCAACATGGCAGCCGCATCAACAAATTGGTGTTCAACGTCAACATCGGGATAACGCGGAGCCATTTCCTGCACTACCTCGCGCCACAGGCGCGAAGATTCCAGGACGTTCGCCTTGTCGACCGAACATAATTTTTTTCGCCGGGTCATGGCCGCTTCAAAGGCTTTAATAGCAATTCGCTCCACCTCATACCGGCTATAAATCATAGTGTCGTAAGCCGTATTTCGGTCATTTAAACGTCCCTTTTCACCGAAGTATACATCACCGGTTAATTCCCGAAAGAACAGGATATCGGCTCCCCGCAAAATTTCAGGTTTGATACTCGACGCGCTTAACAACTCGTCAAATAACTTAATTGGCCGCAGGTTAGCATACAGACCCAGTGCTTTACGGATGCCCAAAAGTCCCTGTTCGGGTCTAATTTTAGCCGATGGGTCATTGTCGTATTTAGGATGGCCTACGGCACCGAACAGAATGGCATCTGACGCTTTCGATTTGGTGATGGTTTCATCGGGTAATGGATTGCCCGTTACTTCAATAGCTGCATGCCCAATGAGGGCCGTATCGAAGGTAAATTCGTGGCTGTGTTTTTGGGCGATTGCTTCCAGCACTTGCTTCCCAACCGCCGTTACTTCCTGACCAATGCCGTCGCCAGCAATAACTAAAATGTGTTTTTTCATTTTAAAGAGTGAACGAGTGAACGAGCGAAAGAGTGGTGATCCGGATTCCGGCTGGCGCGTAATTTTCGCTCATTCACTCGTTCGCCCGTTCACCTTTAATTAGGCGTGGGCTATGTCAAATTGCGTAATCTCGTTTTTGAGGCTGAGCAGGTAATCAATATCGTCGTAGCCGTTCATCAGGCAGGTTTTCTTGTACGTATTAATCGCAAATTGTTCTGATTCGCCGGTTTCTAACGAAATCGTTTGGGAAGGCAAATCAATTGTTAGCAGCGTATCCGGATTGAGTTCAAGTGCAGCAAAAATTGTTTTTAGAAACTCGTTGGATACCTGCACGGGCAGAACGAACGTGTTTAGGGCATTGTTGCGAAAAATATCAGCAAAGAAACTCGAAACAACTGCCTTAAAGCCAAAATCATGAATAGCCCAGGCGGCATGTTCGCGGCTGCTGCCCATCCCGAAATTACGCCCGGCTACCAAAATTTTTGCGCCATTTTCGCCCGAATAGTATTTCGGGTCGTTCAGCACGAAATCCGCTCTTTTTGTGCCATCGGGATTGAAGGACCAATCGCGGAAAAGGTTCTCCCCAAAGCCCTCACGTGTGGTTGCCTTCAGGAAGCGGGCTGGTATGATCTGGTCGGTGTCGATGTTTTCAATCGACAGCGGTACGGCTTTTGTCGTGAGCGTATGAAACGTTTCTTTACGCATAGGAAATAGTGCAATTAGCGGGGACGGATGGCTTCGGCCATTACATTTTTACCAATTACCTGCCCAAATGTTAATCGGTCGAGCAAGTGGCTAATGGGAAATATAAGGCGGTCATAGAAAATGACAGACTCTTTAGTGATACGGCCATTTTTACCTAACCATTTGTATATCAGAGAGATGAAATAACCGGCAAAATCATAATAATGGCAGCTTGTCACCTCGAAACCTGCTGTGTTCAATAACTCGTTAACCATACGCTTATCGTAGCGACGATAATGGCCAACGTGCTCATCCATATGGCTAAATATTTCCTGACGCGCTGGTACGAATACTTTTATGGTACCGCCGGGTTTGGTTTTGTTAAATAACTGCTTAGCAATGGCCTGATGGTACTCGATATGCTCCAACACATTAATCGTGTAAATCAGGTCGTATTGCTGCGTGAGTTGATTTAAATCTGTGAAAACAGGTTGCTTGATGAGCGGCAATAAATCAGGGTCGATTTCGACCGCGTCAACGGCGTTTAGTGGAAATCGATTGGCATATTCTCCATTACCAGCCCCAAAATCAAGAATTTTCATTTTATCATTTGTGCCTGCTTCTATCCACCTATATAAGTTTCTGTTGTAGTTCTCTGCAAAACGCATAATGGACAGGTTATCACTGCCATTATAGTCCACATTCTCGGCGGTTTGTCTGACTTGATTCATTCATCATGGGTTTTTAGTTTGCTAAAACTAAGTAAACTCTTTTGTTGAATCAATAACAGTTGTGAAAACTCACCGACTTTTTAGGGAATGGCCAACATAAGATGATATTAGGCTAAGCAAAATGATTAAACAAGTTCACGAATGTCGACGACCCGGCCCATAACGGCGGCTGCTGCGGCCATAATCGGGCTGGCCAGAAAGGTTCGGGCACCAGGTCCCTGACGGCCTTCAAAGTTTCGATTAGACGTGCTGATGCAATATTTACCCGCTGGAATTTTATCTTCGTTCATGCCCAGGCAGGCCGAACAGCCTGGCTCACGGAGTTCAAACCCTGCTGCTTCAAAAACCTTATCCAACCCTTCGGCTCTGGCCTGGTTAGCTACCTGAACCGAACCGGGCACAATCCAAACCTCTACCCCTGCGGCTTTTTGTTTGCCTTTCACAAAATTAGCAACTGTGCGGAGGTCTTCAATCCGGGCATTTGTGCAAGAGCCAATAAAGACGTAATCAACAGGTTTATCGCGAAGTTCCATACCCGGCTCCAGGCCCATATAGGCCAATGATTTTGTAAACGAAGCCAGTTCATGGGCTGGAATTTCGCTTAGGTTTGGAACATGTTCGCCGATACCGATTCCCATGCCGGGATTGGTTCCATAGGTAATCATGGGCTGAATGTCCTGAGCGTTGTAATTCAGTTCGACATCGAAGGTAGCACCGATGTCGGTTTTGAGTTCACGCCATTGTGAAACGGCCTTCTCAAATGCATCTCCCTGTGGTGCAAACCGGCGACCTCGAATGTACTCAAAGGTCATGTCATCGGGGGCAATCAGGCCACCCCGTGCGCCCATTTCGATACTCATGTTGCAGATGGTCATCCGGGCCTCCATCGACAGGCTACGGATGGTGTCGCCGGCGTATTCAACGAAATAACCGGTAGCCCCGCTGGCCGATATTTTCGAGATGACGTACAGAATAATATCTTTCGACGTAACTCCTTTTGACAAGAGGCCGTTGATGTTGATACGCATCCGCTTCGGTTTGTACTGCAGAATGCACTGCGTACCTAATACCTGCTCCACCTCACTGGTACCAATGCCAAAGGCCACATTGCCAAATGCGCCATGGGTGCTGGTATGACTATCGCCACAAACGATGGTCATGCCGGGCAGCGTCAGGCCTAACTCTGGCCCGATAATATGGACAATTCCCTGAAACGGGTGCCCCAGGTCGTATAACTCAACGCCAAACTCCGCGCAATTTTTCCGCAACGTCTCGACCTGATGCCGGGAAAGGGCTTCTTTTATGGGTAGATGCTGGTCTTTGGTTGGTACATTATGGTCGGCGGTAGCGGTGGTGCGAGCGGTGTTGAACACGCTGATACCCCGTTTCCTCAAACCGTCAAACGCTTGCGGGCTGGTTACTTCGTGAATAAAATGCCGGTCGATGAACAGCGCGTCGGGATGTTCATCGGCCTGTTTCACAACGTGGGCATCCCAGATTTTATCGAATAATGTGGTGGGCTGGCTCATATTTCTCAAATCAAAAACTCAAACAAATCCGGCTTGTCGTTTAGATACTCGAACTGGATTTTAGCTTCTTTCATTCGGGTCAACAGTGGGTCAAAATCAGCTTTCGCTTTTAATTCGATACCGACTAAAGCCGGGCCTCGTTCCCGATTTGTCCGTTTAGAGTATTCAAACAACGTAATATCGTCGTTGGGACCAAGAACATCGGCCAGAAACTCACGCATGGCACCCGCACGCTGCGGAAACCGAACGATGAAATAATGTTTGAGACCCTCGTAAAGCAGCGACCGTTCCTTAATTTCCTCGGTTCGGGTAATGTCGTTATTGCCGCCACCAACCAAACACACTACATTCTTGCCGCGAATTTCGTCTTTCAAAAAATCAAGTGCGGCAATGGTTAAGGCACCGGCGGGTTCGGCTACAATGGCTTCTTCATTATAAAGTTGCAGAATGGTGGTGCAAACTTTTCCTTCCGGCACTAAGAGAACGCGGTTCAGATTTTTGCGACAAATTTCAAAGGTCATATCGCCCACGCGCTTCACGGCGGCTCCATCCACAAATTTGTCGATTTCATCGAGGGTTACCACCTGGTTCTCATCAAGGGAAACTTTCATGGAGGGCGAACCAGCAGGCTCAACGCCAATGAGTTTCGTTTTCGGGCTGAGTTGTTTGAACACCGTAGACACGCCCGCTGCCAACCCGCCCCCGCCGATAGCCATCAGCAGGTAATCAATCTTGAAATTAGAATCTTTGAATATCTCCAGTCCCACGGTGCCCTGCCCCTCCATCACCTGCAGGTCATCGAATGGATGCACGAAGACGCTGTCGTGGGTGTTTACAAATTCCATGGCGGCATGGTAAGCATCGTCATACGTATCACCAATTAAGACGACGTCAACGAACTCTTTGCCGAACAGTTTTACCTGCTTCACCTTTTGGTTTGGGGTAGTCGTTGGCATGAAAATTATGCCGCGCACGCCCATCTTCCGGCAGGCATAGGCCAATCCCTGAGCATGATTGCCCGCGCTGGCGCATACAACACCCTTTGCCAAAACGTCGGCAGGCAAACTGGCCATTTTGTTGTAGGCTCCCCGAATCTTATACGACCGGACAACCTGCAAATCTTCCCGCTTCAGGTAAATAGTAGCTCCGTAGCGGTCCGACAGGTTGATATTTTCCTGCAAAGGCGTATGGACGGCTACACCCCGAAGCCGTTCGGCGGCCAGATAAATATTATCGAGGTCAGGAAATGCTATTTTCTTCTCTTCGTCAACTACCGTGCTCATGCTGTAAAGTTACGCAAACTAAAGGATGGGAACGCGAATGGAGAACCGCGTTCCCATCAAAAACTAAGCCCGCTCTGGGCGCAGTGACCGAACGGCCTTACCTGCCTGCCACATTTCTGACTCGCGAAGTTCGGATAGTTCGACTTCAAGTTTCTCGCGGTAATCGGGTTGCGAGTTGCGGCTGATGCTGATTTCAGCCTGTTCCTGCGATTTTACCGAATTATACAACTGCTCGAATACCGGCCTGGTGGCATCGCGGAAGGGTTTCCACCAGTCGAGGGCACCGCGCTGGGCTGTAGTCGAGCAATTGGCATACATCCAGTCCATACCGTTTTCGGCAACGAGCGGCATTAGTGACTGCGTCAGTTCTTCAACCGTTTCGTTGAATGCTTCCGATGGGCTGTGACCGTTGGCGCGGAGGACTTCATACTGAGCCGCGAAAATGCCCTGAATGGCACCCATCAGCGTACCGCGTTCGCCGGTTAAGTCGGAGGTTACTTCTTTGTAGAAATCAGTCTCGAACAAATAGCCCGAACCTACGCCAATGCCCATGGCAATGGCTTTAGTCCGTGCGTTGCCCGAAGCATCCTGATAGATGGCAAAGCTGGAATTCAGCCCTTTTCCTTCGACAAACAACCGGCGCAGCGATGTACCGGAACCCTTCGGGGCTACAAGGAATACATCGACATCGGCAGGTGGAATAATGCCTGTTTTTTCTTTGTAAGTTACGCCAAAGCCGTGTGAGAAATACAGCGACTTGCCGGGCTTGAGGGCGGCTTTTACAGTTGGCCAGAGTTCGATTTGGGCAGCATCGGAAAGCAGGAAGCAGATAATAGTGCCTTTTTCGAGCGCTTCTTCAATTTCAAACAATGTTTCGCCCGGCACCCAGCCATCGGCCACGGCCTTATCGTAGGTTTTGCCTTTGCGCTGCCCAACAATAACGTTGAAACCGTTATCGCGCATGTTCAGCGACTGGCCAGGGCCTTGTACACCGTAGCCAATAACGGCGATGGTTTCATTAGCCAGCACGTCGCGGGCTTTCTCTAACGGGAACTCGTCCCGCGTTACAACTTGCTCTTCAACTCCTCCGAAATTAATCGTTGCCATGTTTAATTGGTTTTGTACTCGTATTTGGGGGTATTAATTGGTTACGCAAACAGAAAACATAGAGTCATCTCGATTTGTGCAGGGTATCACAAATTGTGATAGGTTACGCAAATAATAATCGTCCTTTGGGTTTAGGAATGTCGCGCTGTAGCGATTGCGCTGTCTCCAGCCATTCCTGAATGATTATTTCTGTATTGGCTAACGCTGACTGGTATGTATCGCCATCCGCCATGCAACCCAGTAGTTCTGGTACTTCAGCGATAAAGACATTGTCTTCACTACTCCAATAAATGATAATCTCATATTTAGGATTCGCTTCCATCTTCCTCGACATCAAGTTTGTAGTTTACAATCAGATTCCTGGCCTATTTAACCTGGTATGCTTTAGCTTTACCTTGTTTGGGTTGAAGATTAATGATTTCGGTAATGCCATCTTTTGAATAAATATGATGACTCGCTTTTATTCTCTCGTCAAAACCAAGCTTTAGTAGAAGATTCCTCAATTCGTCAAAATCGAAATTGTTATCAGCTTTTCCGCGTAACAATTTGGTCAATATCTTTTCAAACTTTCCCATGCAATACGTTACAAATAATACGCCCACTCGGCTTCGGGTAGGTACTCGACCAGCCCCTTCTCGGTTTTGCCAACGGCGACGCGGCCTGAACGGACAAACTCCAGAATTTCGTACTGTTTGATGTAGGCGAAAAACTCAAAAATTTCGATGTCGTTGCCCGTTTTCTCAATAACGACGTAGTCTAAACCCCAATAAACAACCCAGGCTTTGTGTTCTTTATTGATGGTTTCAACATCGAGCGGCTTGCTGCCCAGCGGGGTCGAAATCTTGAACAAAGCAATTTCATTATAGACAATCTCATCATTGAGATAGCCGAATACGGCCAGCACTTCCACTATTTTACGAATCTGCCGGACGAGTTTTTCAACCTCTTCCCGCGATTCATGTTTAATCACAATCGTGAAACGCGATACGCCTTTACGTTCCGTTTCAGATACAGTCAGGCTCTCAATATTGACCCGTCGGCGCGTGAAAATAATTGTGATGCGGTTGAGCAACCCGATGGTATTTTCGGTGAATATGCAAATGGTGTAGTTAGTCATCTTTCGTGGTATCGGACGGTCGCCCGCTGGCGTTCTTAAGCCCGACACGATTTTAGTCTGTGTGTCAGGTTTGAGAACCTGACACCACGTTAACTTCTATTTTAATCGAATCTGCGCGACGCTGGCACCGGCTGGCACCATTGGAAACACGTTTTCTTCTTTTTCAACAATCACTTCGAGCAGGAATGGTCCGTCGTGTGCCAGCATTGTGTCGAGGGCGGCTGACAGATTATCGCGTTCGCTGCACGATTGCCCGTCCATTCCGAAACCTTTAGCAATCATAATGAAATCGGGATTTTGCAACTCTACGAACGAGTACCGACGCTGGTGAAACAACTGCTGCCATTGGCGTACCATGCCCAGGAAGTTGTTGTTCAGGATAATGGCCTTAACCGGCTGCTTGTTCTGGACAATTGTGCCCAGTTCCTGCAAGGTCATCTGGAAACAACCATCGCCAATAATGGCCACCACCTGACGGTCGGGCGCGCCAACCTGTGCTCCGAAAGCGGCTGGCAGGGCAAAGCCCATTGTGCCCATACCACCCGATGTAACTAAGCTGTTTGGGCGCCGGAATTGATAATAACGTGACGCCATCATCTGATGCTGCCCCACATCCGTTACCAGAACAGCCTCGCCCTTTGTCTTCTTCGAGAGCAGGTCAATGACTTCGGCCATTCTGATTTTACCGTCCGGGCTGGTTAGTTCTGGAACGGTAATGGTCTCATTTTCAATCGCATCGTATTTCCGGAACCCATTGCGCCAGATGGTATGGTCATTGGGTTTTACGAGTGAGAGTAACGCTTTCAACGCTTCTTTCGCGTCGCCCACAACGGGTGCATCGGCATGAATGATTTTGTCAATCTCCGACGGGTCAATCTCAATATGAACAACTTTCGCCTGTTTGATGTATTTGCTGGCATCGCCCGTAACGCGGTCGTCGAAACGCATCCCAATAGCAATAATTACGTCGGCCTGGTCGGTCATTACATTGGGGCCGTAGTTGCCGTGCATACCCAGCCAACCTACGTACAGCGGGTGATTGGTCGGAATCGTAGACTGACCCAGCAACGTTGTTGCAACCGGAATGCCCGTTTTCTCAGCAAACGCCTGGAGTTCCTCTTCCGCTTTGGCAATCTGAACCCCATGCCCCGCCAGGATATATGGGCGTTTAGCCGAGTTAATCAACTTCGCGGCAGCTTCGACCTGCTCGTGTTTGGGCACCCTGCGTGGCCGGTAGCTAACGATAGACTGGCAGCGTTCGTACCGGAACGACTTCGTCATCAGTTCTAACTGGGCACTTTTGGTCATGTCAATCAGCACCGGCCCCGGCCGGCCCGACTGCGCGATGTAGAACGCTTTAGCCATTATTTCCGGCACTTCGTCGGCGCTGGTAATCTGGTAGTTCCATTTTGTAATCGGCATGGTAACGCCCATCACATCGGCTTCCTGAAAAGCATCTGTACCCAGCAGTTTTTTAGCCACCTGCCCCACGATGCACACCATTGGCGTGGAGTCGATGAGCGCGTCGGCAATGGCCGTAACGAGGTTGGTTGCCCCTGGCCCCGACGTGACTAAGCAAACACCTGCGCGACCCTGCATCCGGGCGTATCCCTGGGCTGCATGACCGGCGCCCTGCTCGTGGCGTACCAGAATGTGGTTGATGCGCTCCTGAAAATCATAAAGCGCGTCATAAACGGGCATAATGGCGCCACCAGGATAGCCAAAAATAGTGTCTACCCCTTCAGCGACAAGTGCCTGCATGAGGGCATGTGACCCATTGATATAGGTTGGAATCGCTGGTATTTCTAAGGTTTCCGGTATAACGCTGGCAATTGCTTCCATGACGTGTGGTCGGTTAGTGTCGTTCAGTTTGTTGTTTGGCTGCTTTCATTTAACAGCGTATTGTAAACTTGTTCAATATCAATGAGTAGTGGTGTAGCTTCTTCTGAAACAGTTGCCCATACAATCATCAAATCAACTTGAATGTAATCGTGTATCAACTTGTCCCGCATACCAGCCATGTCCTTCCAGGGAATATGTGTGAATCGTTGGCGAAGTGGGATAGACAGCCGCTTAGTTGCTTCTCCAATGACCTCCAGTTGGCGGATAGAGGCATCCTGCGTTTTAGTGTCATTCAGAAATTCATCAAGGGACATGTCTTCGGTATAGTCAAGAATCTTCCTAAAACTGTCCATAATGTGTTCCAAATACACCTTATCATCTTTCATACGGTAATTTCCTGTAAGTCTTTCAAAATGTATTGTTTCAGTCGTTCATTTTGAAGGGCGTTCTCAGAAACCAAATCCACTTTTAAATTTAAGGTTTCTGACAACTCACGTTCCATTCGTGTAAACGTCAATAGCGAAACGGGCTTATTTAACTTAATGAGAACATCTAAATCGCTATCCGGCCCATTTTCGCCCCTTGCCCAAGACCCAAAAATACCCACCCGCTCCGGTTGGTACGGTCTCAGGTAGTTGATAATTTGCTGGTTTTGAGCTGGGGTTGTCATAGTTTGATATTATAATGATGTTCATGGGTTAGTTGATTTGTGAGCATTCCAGATCAACTTGCCTGCGTCAAACAATTCTCTATCGGCATCACGAAGATTTTTTTTGTTTTCGCCAACGTAAATACGCATCCTCTCTATCAGATCGGTGTAATGTAGACCAATGTATTTGACTTGTCCAGATTTTGGAATTTTATCACAACCTATCATCCCTAATCCTAACAAGACATTTCGATCAATAACTGGAATTAAATTTGGAAAATGCAGATGAAACAAGGCTGAACAATAGGGGACGCCAAGACCTTTAATGTGGTGTTCAGAACATAGACCAATCATTTGTTTTGCATACTCTTTCAGCTTTGGCAGATTGTCATCTTCAATATGTTCTAAACCCCTCTGGTCAAATGATTTATGGATTTCAGTCAGAAGATTGCTGTAAAATTTTAGATTCTGGTCGCTTTCTGATTTAGAAAAGTCTTCTTGTATTGATCCACTGCCTCCTTTATAATTGGAAGCATACAGCAAATCAGTAAAATCAAGGTCAAATCTTGATTGCTTACGCATTTCTTTTCGCTCTAAGTAAGTCTGATAATTTTTGAGCGTGATCGCATAATTATCCCAAGTGCTTACCTGCTGCTCTTCATCCGTCAAGTGCCCATCCATCTTCAATCAGTTCGTCTAAAGTGTTGTACTGCCAAACGGTTTCGTCTAATCGACTTCTGACTACATACTTATTACCTGATGAATCGTTGATGTGAATTGAGCCAAGAACAAAAGCATACTTGGCGAACTTCTTGAGTGGAATGCTTAAATCGTCCATGATATAAGCGGCCTGATTAGTTGTCAGTACCAGACGGGTTCGATTTCTTAATTCCTCGCTCCACATAACTCACAAACGTACCAAAAGCTTATTACCCCTCATCCGTCACGCACCCTTCACTTGCTGATTTCACATTCCGAATGTATTTGCCCAGTATGCCTTTGGTGAACGGTGGGGCGGGTTGTTTCCATTCACTTTTGCGATAGGCTAATTCTTCATCCGAAATGTGTAGCGTTAGTTCGCGGGTGATGGCGTCGATGGTGATGCGGTCGCCGTCGTGGACGAGGGCAATTGGGCCACCATCGAAAGCTTCGGGCGTTACGTGCCCTACGACGAAGCCGTGTGTGCCCCCCGAAAAACGTCCGTCCGTAATGAGAGCTACTTTGTCGCCGAGGCCCGCGCCCATGATGGCCGAGGTTGGTTTCAGCATTTCGCTCATGCCGGGGCCACCTTTCGGGCCGGAATTACGAATAACAATAACCTGACCGGGTAAAATTTCACCCTTCTGAAGCGCGACGATGACTTCGCCTTCGTGTTCGCACACTTTAGCAATCCCATCAAATTTCAGGCCTTCTTTACCGGTAATTTTCGCTACCGAACCCATTGGAGCGAGGTTACCCCGCAGAATCTGAATATGTCCGGTTGCCTTAATCGGGTTGCTTAACGGGCGTACAATCTGCTGTGTTTCAAAGTTGAGCGGAGGAATGTCTTCCAGATTCTCGGCTATGGTTTTGCCCGTCACGGTCAGGCAGTCGCCATGAATCATGCCCTGTTCGTAGAGGTACTTCATCACGGCCGGAACGCCCCCAATTTCGAGCATGTCTTCCATGTAATACTTGCCACTCGGCTTCAAATCGGCCAGGAACGGGACGCGGTCGCTGATGGCCTGAATTTCATCGAGTGTCAGCGTGATGCCAGCGGCCCGCGAAATAGCCAGATAATGCAGCACGGCATTGGTTGAGCCACCAAGAGCCATCACGACCGTCAGCGCATTTTCGAGCGATTTACGACTGATAATATCGGCGGGGGTGATGTTGCGTTCGAGTAGCAGGCGCATGGCCGCGCCAATTTTTTTGCACTCTTCCTGCTTACCTTCGTGGGTGGCCGGGTAGCTGCTGCTAAACGGCAAACTCAACCCCATTGCTTCGATGCTGCTGGCCATCGTATTGGCCGTGTACATACCGCCACAAGCACCCGCGCCCGGAATTGAGTTCTGAATAACGCCCTTAAAGTCTTCGTCGGAGATGTTCCCGGCGTATTTTTTGCCGAGGGCTTCAAACGCCGAGACGATGTCTAATTTTTGCCCTTTATAATGACCAGAGCGAATCGTGCCGCCATACACCATAATGCCGGGACGGTCTAACCGAGCCATTGCCATCACGGCACCGGGCATGTTTTTATCGCAGCCAACTACCGTCACCACGCCATCATACCACTGAGCCGCCACCACTGATTCAATAGAATCGGCAATGAGGTCGCGGCTGGGTAAGGAATAGCGCATGCCATCGTTGCCGTTGGTCATGCCATCCGATACGCCGATGGTGTTGAAAATCAGCCCTACCAGGCCACTTGCCTGAACACCTTGCTTTACATATACCGAAAGCCCGTTCAGGTGCATATTACAGGTATTACCCTCATAACCCGTGCTGGCAATCCCAATCTGGGGTTTCTGCATGTCAGCCTCTGTCAGGCCAATGCCATACAGCATGGCTTGAGCAGCGGGATTACTAACTTCCTGGGTTAACGTGCGGCTGAAACGATTTAACGGGGTAGTGGCTTGCTCGGCAATCATACTAATCAATTAGCGAAATTTCGCTGTTGGTGTAATAACGCCGTAAATAAACAGGCTATTTTTCTGAAAGGCAAGGAAAAACAGAAAATTTTGTCGGTTCAACTAAGCCTGTATTACTTTTGGCGTATGACAACGGAAACCTCTTCGCACTACGATCATCTGGAGCAAATGTCGGTTCACGACTTGCTGACGAATATTAATCAGGAAGACAAAACCGTGCCAATGGCCGTTGAGCGGGCTATTCCCCAAATCGAAGCGTTGGTACCGGAGATTGTTAAACGCATGAAACAGGGGGGTCGGCTGATTTATATTGGTGCTGGCACAAGCGGTCGGCTGGGCGTTGTCGATGCATCGGAATGTCCGCCAACGTATGGCGTTCCGCACGATTTGGTGATTGGCCTGATGGCTGGCGGAGACGGGGCTATCCGAAAAGCCGTTGAGTTTGCCGAAGACGATGCCAAACAAGCCTGGATAGATATAGCGCCTTACCACCCCGACGCAAATGATACCGTGATTGGTATTGCGGCATCAGGCCGGACACCGTATGTAATTGGTGGTTTACAGGAAGCCCGCAAAGCTGGATTGCTCACGGGCTGTATTGTCTGCAATGAAGGGTCGGCGGTGGCGCAGGCGGCAGAGTTTCCAATTGAAGTGGTTGTCGGGCCGGAGTTTGTAACGGGCAGCACACGCATGAAAGCCGGAACCGCCCAGAAACTCGTGCTGAATATGATTTCGACGTCGGTAATGATTCAGTTGGGCCGGATAAAGGGCAACAAAATGGTCGATATGCAACTGACAAACATTAAGTTGCAGGACCGGGCTGCCAAAATGGTCATGAGCGAAATCGGCGTCAGCCGGGAAGAAGCTGAAGAGTTATTAGCGAAATTTGGCAATGTTCGCGGGTCTATTGACGGCTATAATCAGGCTAAAAACTAATCACCCTGCCGCTTCAGTGAACAATGCGAACGGGCTTTTCTTTCACTTGAATTTGTTCGCACTTCGTTAGAAACTTCGCAGTTTCGGCTAAGCAACGGATAAGCGAAAAGCAACCGACTGTTGGTAGGGATTTGGCTGCTAAGAGTGGTTGGCCTTGTCGGTCAACGGCCACATGCCAGCCGATGTGCTTAGCGTCGGGGAAGTGGTGAAACGTGTAGTCGTGAATGCGTTTGAACCACTTAAGACAATCGGGCTGGCGGGTATGAAAATAGCCTTTCATTAACACCGCAAGGCTCTCGACCTGCACCCAGGCCCATTTCTGTTGCCAATCGGTAAACAGAAGGGGCTGACCTTTAAAATCAACGTATTGATTTAATCCCCCTGCCGTTTCGTCCCAGGCCTGCTCGCAAAGCCGCAGACACCAGCCAACAACCTGTGTTGCCAGTTTGCGGTTAGTATTGCCGGTTAGCCCCGTTTTGAGCAAGAGGTTTTGGGCGTACAAATCAAGCAGATAACTGGCGGTTTGAAATGCCAGGCCCACGTTAAGGCGTCGGCCTTCCGGCGTGTTAACAAACGAACCTTCCGGCAAAATGAACTCCCGAAGCGTGTCTGTGCGACGGTCTACAAATTCGTGCAACAATTCATCCAAAACTAAATCGACGCTTCGTTTCCATGTTTCTTCGTCTACAAAGGATTGCATCTCCAGCAGCGTTTTGAGTACAGCTACGGGTTCGCTCAGGTGCCGGACCTGCCGAAATCCGCCAACGGTTGCCGCTTGTTCAGTCCTTATCGCTTCGCGACGCTGGAGCAGATTGGCCAATGTTTGTTTGGCTACCATGACCCATTCGTCATCGTTGGTGGCCCGGTGAAGTTGAGCATAGGCCATTGCCACCAAACAATCGGGGATAACGTCAGTAGCGGCTGCAACCGGCCGACCACGCCGGTCGAGTTGGGCGTAGCAGGTAAGTGTATCTGTGTGGGCAAACTGACTTAAAAAATTGGTCCCGTGCCGGGCGTGTTCGAGCCAGGCGGGTTGTCCGTCGAGCGTATTGTGGAGCCAGGCAAAGGCCCATGCCTGGCAGGCTTGCTGCGTAACGAATTTATCTCCCTCAATGACTTCGCCCGTTGCTGACAGCAAATCAAAGTAGCCTCCACAGGGTTCATCCCGGCTATGTTTAAGCCAGAACGGGACAACCTGCCGGAGCAAAGCCTGTTGATAGGAAGCAGCGAGTTTTTGAAAGTCAAGCATGGCGTAAAGATAAAAAAAGGCCGGGCTACTAATTCAGCCCGGCCCTGTTCTCCGTCGTTTGAGAAGAAATTAAAACACCTTCTCCACCTCACGCTGTTCTTTCTCTTCAGGCAGGATAAATTTCATTGGTTTACCCACCTTACCGGGCAATAGCGCAAAGTCAAGCACCTGGTCAACTGTGTCGACGTAATGGAACGCCATGTCTTTGATATAGGTCTTATTGATTTCGTCAACGTCCTTCCGATTTTTGGAACAAAGCACCACCTCTTTAATTCCTGCCCGGTTAGCCGCCAGAATCTTCTCTTTAATCCCACCTACGGGCAATACTTTTCCCCGCAGCGTCACTTCACCGGTCATGGCCAGGTACGGTTTCACTTTGCGTTGGGTATAAATCGAGGTCATCGACGTAAGCATCGTAATACCGGCCGAGGGGCCATCTTTTGGTACGGCGCCGGCTGGAATATGAATATGCAAATCGTAGTGGCTAAAAACCCGGTAGTCGATGCCTAAGTCGTCGGCATGGGCTTTGAGGTAGGAGAGGGCCGTAATCGCTGACTCTTTCATTACGTCACCCAATTGGCCCGACAGCGTCAATACGCCTTTTCCCCGGCTCAGACTTGATTCGATGAGCAGAATTTCGCCCCCAACCTGCGTCCAGGCTAAGCCCGTCACGATACCCGCAATGTCGTCGTCGGCATAGAGTTCCTTATCAAAAATCTCGGCACCGAGCATTTTAGAAATATCCGTGACTTTAACGGTATGATTGTATTCCTCCTCCATCGCGATGGATTTGGCAATTTTCCGGATTAATGCGCCAATTTTTTGCTCCAGATTCCGCACACCTGACTCGCGCGTATAGCCTTCAATAATTCGCAGGATGGCTTTGTCTTCAATGACTAAATCTTTAGGTTTCAGCCCGTGGTCTCTGCGCTGTTTCGGAATCAGGTATTTTTTAGCAATCTGTACTTTTTCCTCAACGGTATAGCCCGCAATGTCGATAATCTCCATCCGGTCGCGCAGGGCGGGGTGGATGGTATCGAGCGAGTTGGCCGTAGCGATGAATAACACCCGCGAAAGGTCGAACTCAGTTTCGAGGTAGTTGTCCATGAACGTGCTATTCTGTTCAGGGTCAAGCACTTCGAGCAGTGCCGACGAGGGGTCTCCCCGGAAATCGGAGCTTACCTTGTCAATCTCGTCCAGAATAAAGACCGGATTGGCCGTGCCGCATTTGCGGATGTTCTGGATAACCTTGCCCGGCATGGCGCCGATGTAGGTTTTACGGTGCCCCCGAATTTCGGCTTCATCATGAACGCCACCCAGTGCCATCCGGCTGTATTTCCGGCCCAACGCCTTCGCCACCGACTTGCCCAGCGAGGTTTTACCCACGCCCGGAGGTCCGTATAAGCAAAGAATGGGGGCTTTCATGTCATTTTTCAGTTTCAGAACGGCAAGGTATTCAATAATCCGCTCCTTCACTTTCTCCAGCCCAAAGTGGTCGGTGTCTAAGATTTTCTGCGCCCGCTTAAGGTCGAAATTGTCTTTTGTGTACTCACCCCAGGGTAGGTCGACCATCAGCTCAACGTAGTTCATCGTGACCGGGTATTCCGGCGCCATCGGGTTGATACGCTGTAACTTATTCAGTTCCTTGTCGAAATGGCCGCGTACTTCGGTTGACCATTTCTTCCGGTCGGCCTTCATCCGAATGTCATCAATTTCCCGGTCGGGGTTATCAATGCCCAACTCATCCTGCAACACCTTCATTTGCTGGCGCAGGTAATAATCGCGCTGTTGCTGGTCAAGATCGGAGGAGGCTTTGGACTGGATTTCGCGTTTGAGTTCGAGCAACTGCACTTCGCGGAGCATGAATTCGAGCAGTAAATTAGCCTGCTGGTTGCCATCGAGTGATTCCAGAAGTCGCTGTTTATCCGAAACATCGGTATTCACGTTCGAGGACAGGAAGTGCAGTAAAAACGTGGGACTTTCGATGTTATCGAGGGCAATCCGGGCTTCCTGTGGAATTTCGGGATTCAGGCGAAGCATTTTATAGGCTGCATCTTTCAACGATTGCAGGAGGGCTTTACCTTCTTTCTTATTTACGTTCTGAAAAACGTCGTCAATCTGGCGAACCTGAGCTGCCATATACGGTTCTTCCTGCGTAATCTGCTGAATTTCAAACCGCTTTTTGCCCTGAATAATAATGGTGATGTTGCCATCGGGCAGCGTAATCATTTTAATAATATAGGCTACCGTACCGTACCGATACAGGTCATCGGCAGTGGGTTCATCTTTTTGCTGATTGAGTTGGGCGCTTACCCCAATGATTCGGTTGCCTTTGTAGGCTTTCTTGACCAGCCGGATTGATTTCGACCGCCCAACCGTAACGGGAATGACCATACCCGGAAATAAAACTGTATTTCGAACCGGCAGGATGGGTAGGTTTGCCGGTAACTCATAATCTTCATCCATTCCCTCGGGTGAGCCGAGGGGCACAATTTCTAAATTGTCCGAATCAAAATCGGAGAGTAACAAGCGGGTTGCAAATTCGTTGTCTGAATTCATAGGTACACTGCCGAACTGACAGCTTTCAATAATGGATTAGTGCCTGAAGGTTGCGGGAGTCGAGGAGAAATGTAGCTGCAAGACCCGTGCCATTCGCATATTATGACGAAATGACGGCTCAATCGTTACAACTGCAAAATTAACGAAATGGATAGTCAGTCGGCGATAAATTTATTAATCGAACGAAATAGCCTGAACAGGCTGGTTTTTACGGAAAACCAGCGTTTTTTTCTGGCCCTGGTAGGTGATATTGACCATATTAACCTGGTCGTCAAATAACTCCATCAACAGATTTTGTTTCAACAACCCGCCCCGGAATGATTCAGTGTAAGGCATTTCCAGGTAGAGCCAATGGGCATCAACTTCCACTTCGTGCCCCACGTATCTGAACGGTTTGGGCTGCTTTTGCGGACTTACATACCCAAAATGAGACTGAACGTATTTTTCGATGAACGGGTCGTTTTTAGAGTTCGGTGTTCCGGCGAGATTAACAGTTGCCGTTGAGGCTGCCGAAAGGGCTTTCCCCAGATCGTCGGTGAAAACGCGAATGCTTATTTCAAAAACCCGTTCTTTCGCGTTATACTGCATCTGCGTAACGCTGACGTGAACATCGTGCGCCGGACGACTGGCCGTAAGACTGATGAGCAAAAAGCCGCTGATTATTTTTTTTAACACAGAGGACACGGAGCTTGAACACAGAGAACACGGAGTTCTGTGTTCTCTGTGTTTGACTAATTAAAAAACAGCCTTAAAAACGTCGTTGAAAATGGCGAACGCCATCAGACCGAGGAGGATTACCATACCTACGCGTTGCGCTCCTTCCAGGAAACGGTCGGACGGTTTGCGGCCCGAAATGATTTCATAGCCCAGAATCGTGGCGTGACCGCCGTCGAGGGCGGGAATCGGCAGGGCATTCATGAACGCGAGCGCCATGGAGAGCAGGCCCGTAACGGTCCAGAAACGTTCCCACCGCCACACGCCACCGAACAGGTTTTGGGCAATGCCAATGGGGCCACTGAGGGCTTTGGACGCAGACACTTCGCCCCGGAAGATCTTACCGAAGCCTTTAATATTGTCAAAAACTACCTGAAACGCCTTTTTTGTGCCAACGCTCAGGGCTTCGCCGAAGGTGTATTCCTGGCTGGTAAGGGGCAGCAAAAACTCAGGATAAAAACCAATCGTACCGTCGGCAGTAGTGGTCATGTTCAGTGTTATTGGCTGCCCATTTCGATTAATGCCAAGTACGACTGGCTTGCCTTTGAGCGGCTTCACGACTTCGGTAAACTCATGATAAAACTGAATGGGTTTACCATTAATGCTCGTAATAATATCACCCGTTTTCAGGCCCGCTTTGCCAGCCGGTTGCCCCGGCACCAACTCGGCAACTTTGAACGGCTCAATGGGTTCGATAAACTGCCCGGCGGCTTTTTTGTCGGCCAGTTTATCCACGAAATCATTGGGAATCTCGATGTCTTCCAACGTACCGTTTCGTTCAACCGTGTAGGAACTGTTATTGCCCAGAAACACATCGGAACTGCGAATTTCATTAAAGTCAGTAATCTCTTTTCCGTTGACTTTCACGATTTTATCGCCCGTTCGCAAGCCAATGCTTTGGGCAAGTTCGTAGGCAACAATCCCGTATTTGGCATCTTTCGCGGCCAGATAGGTATTCCCGTTTTTATAAGCTAAAATGACGAAAATCAGAATGCCGACAATGACATTGACGATGATACCGCCGAGCATCACGATGAGCCGTTGCCAGGCCGGTTTCGCCCGAAATTCGTAGGGCTGTGGTTCAGTATTCGTGTGGGCGGTGTCGAGTGATTCGTCAATCATTCCCGAAATTTTCACGAAGCCACCGAGGGGAATGGCGCCAACGCCGTATTCGGTTTCGCCCCGTTTGATGCTCCAGATTTTGGGTGGGAAGCCAATAAAATACTGCTCTACCCGCATACCAAAAGCTTTGGCCGCCAACAGGTGCCCTAACTCGTGTAAACCTACCAAAATGGACAAACCCAGAATGAGCTGTCCGGCCATTACTAAAATTTCCATTGAAAACTGTGAAAATGCTGGTTAACTAATGATGTTTTGCTGAAAAAATATTAACAAGCCAATGATTTGTATTGAAACGCTAAAAGGCAGTGGAGAAACCTATAAGGTTTTCAAAACCTTATAGGTTTCTGATAAAACAGCTAAACCAAACTTTTAATTCGCTCCATCGCCAGTTGGCGGGTTTCCTGGTCGGTGCTCACATAATCGTCATACGTCGGGCTTTGCACGAACGTCGCTTTGGCCAGACAGGACTCGATAAGCTCGGAGATTTCCAGAAAGCCAATTTGGTCATGCAGAAATGCATCGACGGCTACTTCGTTGGCTGCGTTGATAATACAGGAAGCGTTGCCGCCCCGGCCCAGGGCCTCGAAAGCAAGTTGCAGGTTTCGGAACGTTTCCCGGTCGGGCTGCTCAAACGTCAGCGATGGGTAATCCATGAAGTTAAAACGCGGAAAATCAGATTTCAGTCGATTCGGATAGCTCAGCGCGAACTGAATTGGCAGGCGCATGTCGGGCAGGCCCATTTGCGCTTTCAGGCTGCCGTCTTCGAACTGCACCAGCGAATGAATGATGCTTTGCGGATGCACAATCACATCAATCTGGTCGGGGCGAAGGCCAAACAGCCACTTCGCTTCGATGACTTCCAGCCCTTTGTTCATGAGCGTAGCCGAATCAATCGTAATTTTGGCACCCATTGTCCAGTTGGGGTGTTTGAGTGCCTGCGCCCTGGTGACGGTTGCCAAAAACTCCCGCGATTTCCCCCGAAACGGCCCGCCCGACGCGGTCAGGATAATCTTCTCAATCGGATTATGAAATTCGCCAACTAAGCACTGGAAAATAGCCGAATGCTCAGAATCAACCGGGTAAATGTTTACCGCTTTCTGGGCCGCCAGCCGGGTAATCAACTCGCCCGCTACCACCAGCGTTTCTTTATTGGCCAGCGCAATGGACTTCCCGGCTTCGATAGCTTTGATGGTTGGCAGCAGGCCCGCATAACCGACCATCGCCGTCAGCACCATATCGACCGTATCCATCTGCACCACCGATGCAATGGCTTTCGCCCCGGCATAGACTTTGATGCCCAGGGGATCAAGGGCCGAGAAAACCTGGTCATAGCGGTCTTCATTGCAGATGACCACAACGTTGGGCTTCAGGTCAACGGCCTGCTGAATAAGTAGTTCGGCGTTGTTGTTGGTTGTCAGCACCTCAACCTGAAACTGGTCGGGATAGGCCCTAATCACGTCAACGGCCTGCGTTCCGATGGAGCCGGTCGAGCCGAGGATGGCGATATGGCGTTTTTTTACGTCAGTCATGTAGCTTATCGCGGAGGTATTGTATGTGACGGTAATAGGGGGACTCTAATACTTCCATTAATAGGGTTTTGTCATAGTCGACTTTGCCCACCATATCAACAAGCACCTCTTTCAACGCCGGCAAATTTTTATTAATAACTTCGTACACCAAGTCATAGTCAATACCCCGGTAATCATGGGCCAAAAAATTTCTCATTCCTGCAATATTCCGCCAGGGAATTTGTGGATGCTCATTTTTTAATCCAGAATCAAGTCGTTTTGATTCCTCCCCTACGACCAGAAGCAAACCCCAACTGGCATTGTAGTTTTGCTGATCATTAGCCCATATAAAATCCTCTATATTAGTAAACGGCTTGCTATACAAAAAAATCTTTTCTATACATTCTAACATGGTGCAGATAGATGAAAGGTTTTTTATGTTATACATAAATTACGTCTTTTAACATTGTGTACTTAGTAAATGGATTCATGTATCGTTGGTTTATTAGGTCCGGTTTACGGCGTATTTGTTTTTTTAGAACTCGCTGTAGACGATCTCTATCAATCAGAGACAAATGATGGTCTTTAACTAAATTATATACCAAGTCAATATCGCTTTTTTCAGTCTGCTCATTCCGGGCGAAACTGCCATATAGGCCAATTTGCTCAATGCCAAACTCTGTTCGTAAGCGTTCGCGATTGGCCCGAAGCTTTTCCAAAATAAATTTTTGATCGACGGCTATTGCTTCCATTTCCTTACACCGTTTGTCCTGTTTCTACTAACCCATCGGCAATCTTGCGGTCGTTGGCCAAACGGGGCACTTTGTTCTGGCCGCCCAGTTTCCCCTGCGACTTCATGTACCGCTGAAACGCCCCGCGTGGCAAATTAGTGAGTTTGAGGGGTTGCAGGATGGAGCCGGTAATGAGGTCGTCGTAATATACGTTTAGTTTGGTTAGGCGGTTGTCTACGTCGCGGGCGAAAGCCGCTGGGTCGTGTGGGGGCGTGGCGAACTCAACGAACCACTCATGATACGGCAGGCCTTCTGTCGGGCTAACCATTGGCGCCACGGTGAACTCGACAACTTCAACTTCGCGATGCTTCTGCATGGCATCTTTCAACGCCTTCTCCACTTCTTCGCCGATGACGTGTTCGCCAAAAGCAGAAATGAAGTGTTTGATTCGGCCCGTTACGAGCAAACGATACGGTTCCCGTGAGACGAACTTAACCGTGTCGCCGAGGGAGTAGCCCCACAGCCCGGCGTTGTTGTTGATGATGACCGCGTAGTTTTTGCCTAACTCTACTTCGTCAATCGTTAGTCGGCGCGGGGTTGAGGTGAAATACTCGTCGGCGGCAATGAACTCGAAAAAGATGCCGCTGTCTACCAGCATCAGCAAACCTTCTTCGGTCTGGCTATCCTGAAACGCGATGAAGCCCTCCGAAGCGGGGTAGGTTTCAATCGAATCGACGCGCTTGCCGATGCTCTCGAACAATTTGGCACGGTACGGTTCAAAGTTGACTCCGCCATACACAAACACCGAAAAATCGGGGAAAACGTCTTTTATCAACTTGCCCGTTCGTTCCTGAATCCGGTCGAAATACATCTGCACCCAGGGTGGAATGCCCGAAATGAGCGACATGGGCTGCAGTAACGTTTCGTCGATGATTCGTTCTAATTTGGTTTCCCAGTCCTCGATGACGTTGGTTTCGTAGCTGGGCAGTTGGTTGGTGCGGAGGTAAGCCGGAACGTGGTGGTTGGCAATGCCCGACAGCCGCCCAATGTTAATGCCCGCCTTCTGGGTCAGTTCGGGGCTGCCCGACAGGAAGATGAGTTTCTTATCTAAAAATGCACTGTTGCCCGTTTCGTTAACGTAATTCAACAGGGCATCGCGGGCTGAGTTTATATGATTCGGAATAGAGTCGTGCGTAATGGGAATGTATTTTGTGCCGGAGGTTGTGCCGGATGTTTTGGCAAAATACAGTGGTTTGCCTTTCCAGAGCACATCGCTGCCACCGGTCAGAATCTGCTCAATGTAGGGTTTCAGGTCTTCATAATCACGGACGGGTACGGCCTGCCGAAACTCCGCAACCGTCTGCACATCCCTGAACCGATGGTCGCGGCCAAAAACCGTATCCTGTCCTCCGTCAATTAACTGCCGAAGCCAGCGTTGCTGAGCCTCGGCGGGCTGGTACATCCAGGCTTGCTGACGCTCAACAACCCACTTCGCCAAAGGCTTACTAACAACCGACCGAATTCCCATAATAGTGCAAAAGTAATGTATAATCAATAATGTATGATGTGAAAAGGTTGTAGGGGCTTCCTGCAGCACTTGCCCATTATTCATTTTGCATTATACATTATTCATTGAAGACATTCTCTTGAATAATCTCTATTTTTGCACACTTTTCAAGAAAACAGTACTTGTTCATAAGGCGTTCTGCGCCAACTTAAAATGGGACTTTTCAATTTTTTAACCAGTGACATTGCGATTGACCTGGGGACGGCGAATACCTTGATTATTCATAAGGACCGGATTGTGGTGGATGAGCCTTCGATTATTGCAATGGACAAACTCACCGGAAAAGTGCTGGCTATTGGCCATAAGGCTATGCAGATGCACGAAAAGACCAATGAAAACATCAAGACCATTCGCCCCCTGAAAGACGGCGTGATTGCCGATTTTACAGCCGCCGAACTGATGATTCGGGGCATGATTAAAATGATTGACACGGGCAGCAAGCTGTTTTCGCCCTCGCACCGGATGGTTATCTGCATTCCGTCGGGGATTACGGAGGTGGAGAAGCGGGCCGTTAAAGATTCTGCCGAACATGCCGGGGCCAAAGAGGTGTATATGGTTCACGAGCCCATTGCAGCCGCTATTGGTATTGGCATCGACATTACCCAGCCGAATGGCACCATGATTGTCGACATTGGCGGGGGCACCACCGAAATTGCTGTCATTGCGCTGTCGGGAATTGTGTGCGAACAGTCGATTCGGATTGCGGGCGACGTGTTCACCCGCGACATTGTGGATTACATGCGTCGCGAACACAACCTGCTCATTGGTGAACGCTCAGCAGAACAAATCAAAATGGAAGTTGGGTCGGCCCTGCCCGAACTCGACAACCCACCCGCCGATTATGAAATCCGGGGCCGCGACTTAATGACCGGCATTCCGAAAGAAATCAAAGTTACCTACAGTGAAATTGCCTACGCGCTCGACAAGTCCATCTCGAAAATTGAGGAAGCTACGATGAAAGCCCTCGAAATTTCGCCACCGGAGCTATCCGCCGATATTTATACGAATGGCATTCACCTGACCGGGGGCGGGGCGCTTCTGCACGGCCTTGATAAGCGGTTGGGCGCGAAAACCAAACTGCCGATTCACGTTGCCGACGACCCGCTTAAAGCCGTTGTGAAAGGCACGGGCGAGGTAATTAAGAATCTGGATATGTACCGGTCGGTGCTGATTAGTTAAACAGGTGTAACGCGGGCGGTTGGCCGCTGCCGTGGAGACCCACGCTTTGTAGTTGGTTATTCAGTTGCTACAAAGCGTGGGTCTCCACGGCAGCGGCCAACCGCCCGCGTTACGTATTTTATATGGGAGAGTTAGTCGACTTTTTCGTCCGAAGCCGAAACTTCATTTTGTTCGTGTTACTGGAAGTACTCTGTTTTTACTTCATCATCAACACCAGCAACTACTGGAGTATCACCTATTTCAACACATCGAACCGCTACGCGGCTCAGTTGCTGGCGTGGTCGAATGCGGCTAACGAATATGCCAGTCTGCGGCAGGTCAATGCTGATCTGGCCCTGGAAAATCAGCAGCTTAACGCCCGGTTAACCAAACTCCTCCAGAGTAAGCCAGCGGCTCCGGTTAATTACCAGGCCGATTCCGCCTTCGCCGACCGGTTTAGGTTTGTCGTGGCAAAAGTGGTCAATAACACAACCCAGTTTGCCAACAACTACATTACCATTGACAAAGGCACCGACGATGGCATTCAGCCCGGCATGGGGGTTATCTCGCCGACGGGCGTGGTGGGTAAAGTGAAGGTGTGCAACCGACACTTCTCGGTCATTACGTCCATTCTGCATTCCGAATTTCTGGTGTCATCCAAATTAGTAAAAGCGGATGAAATTGGTTCGGCCAGGTGGGACGGTGGCGACCCGCATCTGATAAAACTGATGGATATTTCGCGGTATAAGCCCGTTAGCAAAGGCGATTCGGTGGTAACATCGGAGTTTAATTCAACGTTTCCGCCCGGTATTCTGGTAGGGCGTGTTCGCACAATTGGTGTTCAGCCTAACCAGACATTTCATGATCTTACGCTTAATCTGGCTACCAATTTCAGTAATCTGTCGTTCGTCTACGTAGTCGAAAATCGCCTGAAAGCTGACCAGGAGCAGTTGGAGAAACAAATTGAAACAGAAAAATAAGTTGATAGCTGGCAGTCATCCGTCGATAGTAACCAGAAGAACGGTACTATTGACGGATGACTGCCAGCTATCATCTATCGACTAAAAAATGACTTTCCGCGAAATTCTGTCCACAACAGTTCTTTTTTTGCTGTACTTAGTGCTGCAAATTCTGCTTGTGCGGAATCTGGTTCTGTTCGATTACGCCTTTTGTTTCATCTACATCGCCTGCATTCTTCTGTTGCCCAATGAAACCAGTATGACATGGCTTTTGCTACTTGCGTTCATAACGGGGATCATCGTGGACACCTTTTACAATACCCTGGGAATGCACGCAGCCGCCACAATTCTAATGGCCTATTGCCGGCCACTGGTGGTTCGGTCGCAGATTGACGTGCCGGGGCTGGAAACCCGGATTGAATTTTCACTGCAGGAGTTGGGGGCCGGGGCGTTTTTTCGGTATGTATTCATTCTAACACTGGTACATCATACGGCTCTGTTTTTCATCGAAGCCAGCAGTTTAACCCTCCTCATTCCAACGCTCATCCGGGTGGGAGCCAGCACGGTATTCACCACTGTGAGCATCGTTCTGCTTCAGTTCTTCACCCGGAATTAGCCATTCGTCAGGAAGAAGCCAGAGAACGTCATACAGCCACCCATCCATAAATTCAGTACACCCATTAAACCATCGCGCCGAACGGCCGTCTTAGGTTCAGATTAAACAACCATGAACCATGTTAAAGAAACTTGCATTTAGCGCATTCGTATTCACTCTATTTTCTTTGCCGCTGCTGGCTCAGCAGACCACCACTACGCCCGATGCTCCGGCCAAAACCCGCATGGGCAGGAACCAGGGAATGCGGCATCAGGCAGTTGACCCGGCCACGCGCGCTCAAAAAATGACCGACCGAATGACGAAACAGTTGAGTCTGGACGAAGCCACGTCTAAGAAAGTGTATGCGCTGACACTGGCACGGGCCGAGAAAATGGATGCCATCCAGAAAAGCGCTGACGACAGGAAAACCAAAGTTCGGGCCATGAAAGCAAACGCCGACGAGTTCAGCAGCCAACTAAAAAGCACATTGACAACCGACCAATATGCTGCGTTTGAATCGATGCGGAGTCAGATGGGAAAAGGCCGGCATGCTGGTGGCGCCCGTGGCAGTAAAGACGGTACCGACCAGAAGTAAGCTGGCAGTTAAACTACGAAGTTGAAATCCCGGCGGTCGATTCATGAATCGACCGCCGGGATTTCGCTTTTTCGACCCCCGTAAATTGCTGCTGTATTTCCGTCTATGTGTTGATTTTTTTCTATAAAGGCTTCAATCCATCACCTTGATGCTTATTAACCATCGACTCATGCGTATATTACTCAGGCAGATTCCTTTTCAGATTAAGCACATAGATCCCTGTTTTGGAACAATACCCTCCAAACGTCATGAACAAGTTCTTAACCAAACCTTGTAGCTTGTTCACCTAAAGAATCATGAAAATTAACTGTTTACTCCTGCTTCTTGCCGGGCTGGCCACTTTTTCCGGCTACAGCCAGCCAACTACATCGGCCCTTGACCTGTCGGTTGGCTGGAAAATTCAGCCCGGCGACAATTCAGCCTATGCCAGCCCAACTGCCAGCGACCAGACCTGGGAAGCCGTCAGCGTAGGCACAAGCTGGGAAACACAGGGACTACCGGAGTACAACGGAATTGCCTGGTACCGCCTTCGGGTGGTGATTCCGTCGGCGCTGCGGCAGAAAAATCCATTGGTAAAGGGGCTGCGGCTGGCCCTAGGCAAAATTGACGATAACGACCAAACTTATTTGAATGGAGAGGAAGTTGGGCATACCTCGGGCTACAGCGAAAGCCGCGAGTACCTCATTCCCTACGACCGCATCCGGTGGGATGCCGAAAATGTGATTGCTGTTCGGGTAGAGGATAGCGCTGGTAAAGGCGGTATGCTGGCGGGCCCCTATGTGCTTGGCGGACCGGTAAAGCTCAGTACGGTTCTGGCCCTATCTGCCGATGAAAAACCGTCGATTCTGACGGGTACCGGCGAAACTTCGTTGACGAAGTCGGTGCAGTTTCGCGTTGCCGCACCCGTTGAAAAACTGGCCGGTACGCTTCGCACACGGGTTGTCAATACCAACACAAAGGCGGTGGTCTTTCAGAAAACGGACAACCTGACCTTTGGGCAGTCGGCTAAAGCAGCTTACACCTATTCGATGAAACTCGGCGGTAAAGGGGCCTACCGGGCCGATTATGTCTTCACTGTCCCCGCTCTGCCCGATTCCATCAGCTACAGTACGTTGGTTGGCTACCGGGCCGAACCGCGAGTGGGTGAGCACCTGACGTTTCCGGCCGTGGCGAAACGAATCCCCGACAAAACAGAAGCCTTTCCGCTCGAACACATCCGATTTGGCGGTTTTTTGCAGGAACGGCTGAAGGCAAACCTAACGCAGCGGCTGCTGAATATCGACGAGCAGGGAATTCTGGAAGGGTTCTACAACCGACCCGGCAAGCAGACCTGGGTAGGTGAGTATCCCGGCAAATACCTCCACGCAGCCAGCCGGGTCTGGCGGTATTCACATGACCCGCAACTAAAAGTGCAGATGGACCGGATTGTGGACATTCTGATCGGGACGCAACTGGAAAGCGGGTACCTCGGCACCTATATTCCAGCTAATTACTGGAAAGCGTGGGATGTATGGGCGCATAAATACGACCTGCTTGGGCTGCTTAGTTACTACGAAGCAACGGGTTACTCACCCGCTCTCGAAACGGCAACGCGCGTCGGCGATTTGCTGGTTCGCTCATTTGGCAACGGACCGGGGCAGTTGAACATCGTGGAAACCGGCGAACACGTTGGCATGGCATCTGCCAGCGTTCTCGAACCCATGACCGACCTCTACCGCTTCACGGGTGAGAAAAAATACCTTGATTTCTGCCAGTATATTCTCGACGCCTACGAGTCGCCCAAAGGCCCCCGGATCATCTCAACGCTCAACACGATTGGCAAAGTAGATAAAACCGCCAATGGCAAAGCCTATGAAATGATGTCGAACTTCGTTGGTATTGTCAAGCTCTATCAATTGACGGGCGAGGCTGCGCTGTTGACGGCCGTTGAACGGGCCTGGCAGGACATAGTGACCAACAAACTTTACATTACGGGTGCGGCCAGTTCGCATGAGTTGTTTCAGAAGGACGGCGTTTTGCCCGCCGAAAACGGCGACAGCATGGGCGAGGGCTGCGTAACAACGACCTGGATTCAGTTCAATCAGGCCCTTTATGCACTAACGGGGGAGGCTAAATACGTCGATGAACTCGAAAAAGCCATTTATAACCATTTATTTGCCGCCGAAAACCCGCAGACGGGCTGCGTGAGTTATTACACGGCTTTGGTCGGAAAAAAACCGTATCGCTGCACCATTTTTGCTCATTGCTGCCTGGCCAGCGTACCCAGGGGATTTGCCATCACCCCCGAATTGGTCTACACTAAAAACACCGATAACGGCCTAAATATCAATATTTACTCTGCCGGGGAAGTACAGGATACAATTCTGACAACAAGTGGGGAGAAAATGCCTTTCAAACTGGCGATAACTTCTCTATTTCCTGCCGAAGGGCTGGCCACAATTTCGGTTCAACCGGCCCGTCGGGCAGCTTTCAAACTGGCACTGCACGTGCCAGCCTGGGCACGGAACTTCCGGGCAACGGTTGGCGATAAAGTCCGAACCGGAACACCAGGCCAGTACCTGACGCTGGACCAAATCTGGGAACCCAACACAACTATTCAGGTCGCTTTTGACCTGAATCCGCAATTGCTCGATGGCGGACAAAGTTATCCGGGGATGGTGGCGCTGAAGAACGGCCCACAGGTGCTGGCCCTCGATCAGGCGCTTAATCCCACCATCAGCGACCTGCGTACTGTAACGCTCGAATCGCCCGCATTGAAAGCCCTCTCACCAACGGTGCTGCCTAAGGGCTGGGTTGGGGCGCAGGTCTACAGCGCACAGGGCCGGGTAGATGGCAAACTGGTTGAGCTAAAGTTAGTACCCTATGCCGAGGCCGGACAAACCGGGGGCGACCTGGAAGTCTGGCTGAAGAAAACGCCTTAAGTTAAGCTGCGACAACTGAGAACGGGTCAACTGGTTAGTGGGTCCGGCCTGCGACTGGGCAACTATACCAGCCGTAGGGTAACACGAAACTCAGACCCGTTGTCCTCGATGACGGGGGCGGGTCGGCCCAGCATCTGGTACTTGGTAATGATGTTGCTCAGGCCCACCCCGTTGCTCAATACGCGCGTGGACTTGCGCTGTATGTTATTGCTGACCACAAGCTGGTTAGCGGGGTCAGTATACAAATAGATCGTTAGGGGCTGTTCGGGCAGTACAATGTTGTGCTTAACGGCGTTCTCAATCAGCAGTTGCAGCGTCAGGGGCGGGAGTTGCCCGGCTTCGGTGCCGGATAGAACGTGGGTCGTTAAGACAAGTGAATCCCCGTGGCGAGTTTTGAGCAGGTGGTAGTACGAGTTAAGAAAGTCCAGCTCAGCCCTCAAGGGCACCAGTGGTGCGTCGTTGCAGCGGAGCAGGTATCGGTACACCGAACTCAGTTCTTCGCTGAACTGTTCGGCCTTCTGCGGATCTTCGCCGATAAGGGCGGTTAGCGAATTAAGGCTGTTGAACAGAAAGTGTGGATTAACCTGCTGACGGAGGGCATCCAGTTCTGTCTGCATCTTCGCCTTTTTAAGGTCTTCAGTATCCGTCAGGGCCAGCCTGTAGAGTTTCAGGTAGTAAATGACCTCATAAACTCCCCCAACGATGAAGGCAAACGAAATGGCCATGACGATATGCGTCAGGTACATACGGAGCGTCGGGGTTTTAATCAAACCCGTTGGGTCAATTTGGCTGAGGCCCCAGGTTTCGAAGGGCTGCATCAGGGTTATCACCACTGCGTAACCGACAAAGGTGAGCAGAACACGCCGACCGGTATTATCTATGTGAAAATAGTTGGCCCGCGCCTGGAATACCCACCACCGTAATAACTCCCAGATTACGCCAGTCGTTAGTAATCCCCACCCAAAGGTCAGCCCTACTAATGGCCAGGCAAAACCGTACTCACGTATGTAGAAATACACAAATGGTAGAACAGCCATCGGCACGCCGATGATACGAAACCATTTGTCGTTGGGTTTAGCCCGTTGCGAATCGTCAGTGAGTATTGCCTGCACACCAAATCAACCAGATAAACAAAAATACAAACTTTGCGAATGTGACAAGAGACCTGGTTAAGATTTAGTTAAGTAATGGATAGCGCCGGTTCATTACTGTTTACGATTCACCACAATGGTGGTTGCGTCGAAGGAGCCGGTATGCGGAAACCCCATCCAGAGCCTTGCCGCGCCAAATTGACGGGCTATTGACCGGAACGGCGACAGAATCGTGTGCTCTTTCTCACCCGAAGCGCCGTCGCCACCCAGGGCGATGTGTGCAGTTGGGCTGGCATTTATCCTGAGGGTAACCACCACACTGAATATCTTGTCGCGAGGGAACGAGCCAAACGTAGTAGCGGCATCATCATCGAGCCGCACTTTGTTGTCTGGCATAAAATCCAGGTGCAAAAAACTGGTCAGTGTACTCGGTGCCTGACCGATAGGCTCAAACTGAATGGTGGCAATGCCACTACCAGAGGGCATGAACATAAACGTGGAAAACGTGTATTCGCCGTCTCCCTTAAAGGTGGAGAGATTACATTTAAGACCCGATACTGATTGTTGGTTAGCTGTACGCGTGATCTGTACCCATTTACCGCCGGTTTGTACGGGTGAAGCTATCACTTTAACGCTGCCCACTGGCCCGTCTACATTGGCCGTGCCCACCTGCTGGTTCGTTGCCGGTGGCTGATTGACAGATGTTGGGTCGAAATTCGACTGGAACAACGTTTCCCGATTGCAACTGGTGAGCAGCAGGAGCGACACGAGCGCGAACAGCATAGGGTTGCCTGTTCGTTGGGGACGGTTGAGGAAGGAGTCTATGGGAGTAGCCATGTTAAACAGATCTGATGGACTCAATGAGAAAGGAGACGTAATCCTGGGTAATCAATTGACCACAAGGTAGTCGCTTAGTCAATTAGTTACTCTAATGTTTTATTCACTGGTCGTCATCGTTTACCTGAGAAGCTGTTTGACCGGGACAAATGAAAAAAGTCTTAATCCTTATTCTGCTGGAAGTGAGACTCTTGGATGAATTTACATTCAATCCTTCGGAGTCAGGTCGCGGTGTCTTAATCCTTATTCTGCTGGAAGTCCATTGTATATCATTAGGCAAAAGTGGACAGATGGGGGAAACCAGCAGGGGGGCTTTTGTTATTCTGTACTTTCTGAAAAAACAGATACAGCACAATCCATATGAGTCGCCAAAAATTAGACCAAAAAGTATATACCGCCGAAAACTAAATTGCAGTTTCACGGTAAGTCTGAAACAGCGAATCCTGAAATTTGTGGTGCCCCATAACGAAATCAGCCACTCAACATTACTGCTAAGTGGCTAACTATCAGGCTCCCGAAGCTGGGGAGTTGAATTTCGCGTATCTGATTGATAATCAGAGGGTAATTTCACCTACAGCCACCTTGTAGCGGAAATCTGTAGCGAAACTACGCAAAATTCCGGTTTTACTTACCACGAACCCGGCAATTTGCCGCGTCTGACTGCTAACGCCGAGGGAATTAGTTACGCTTGGTAGGCCAGGTTTGCGAAATACCGAACGCATTCCGAATATCAACCGGAATCATGCGCCGTTCGGCCTGCTTCGCAAATGCCAAATCCAAATACAACTGTTCGCCCTGGGTGGTCTCGGTAGCAGACCTATTTTTTCCCTCGATGTCTTTTCCCAACTGACTGCTGACGACGGTTCGTAGAATCGAAACGGTTTCTTCCAATCGTTCGATTTCTTTGCGAAGGCCCGCGTTCTCAGTGGCTAATACCTCCTGTCTGCCATTTCCACCAGTGACCGTTACCGATTGCGTCTGCTGACCCGTAAGAATATACATCGGGTCAAAATCGGGATAATGCACGGCCATGCGCTGCAAAATGTCCGGTGCCGGTTGCTTGTTGCGCCCCGCTTCGTAATTGTAAAAGACGGATGGTTTTATGCCGATCCGTTTGGCAACTTTAGACGGGCCATCTTTTTTCTGAATAAACTCCAATAGCCTGACTGTCATCGGGTCCAGTTCAATAGCTACCGGCTCTACAGGTTGTTCCATAGATTTTTATTTTAGTTGTGACAATATTATTATTCTAATTGTTATATATTTGTGACAACACAATCACGATACCAGTGTCTTTTAGTGTTGTTGTGACAAACATATAACAATTATGGAAACAATACGCATTCCCGGAAACCTTTATTATTTAACCGGCAAATTTCCGCCCAGATACGGTACGTATGAGAAATTAGTGGATAGACTCAACCAAAAGGGATTGCGTTCGCTACAGGGAGAGACCTTTAATAAGAATATTATCAATAATATAGTACGAGGGCAATCCCGAGACGAACGCGTTCGCCTGGAACTAATTGCAATGTTAGCCGAGGTAGAGGGGCGGTTGGCAGACGTTAGTTCGTACTTAGAAGCCGCTGAACAGGTTCTCAACGTAGAGCGGGCATAGACTACGTAAATCGCACGTTGACGATTTGCGTTTTTTTATCGTAAATTTTTATTCTAATTGTGATAATTTTTATCGTATTGGTTAGTTTATTAATTATAATTGTGATATATTTGTCACAGTTAAAACAAACAGAAATGCCCGGCTCGCGACCAACGATACACCGGGCAAATCCTAAAACCAAGAACAAAGCTATGACAATGCACCCCATTTCCCAAAAATTTGCAACGGCTCAAGCGGCTCTGCACCGCGTTGAATTCAAAAACCGCCCCCTCTCCGACATCGACTTTGTCGACGAGCAGGACGAGTTTATGCACCTGCTGGAGAAGAAAGTAACGGATTCCTGCGAATCCATCGAACTGACGGAAGACAAGCCCTACGGCGATAAAATCCGGCTTTCCTTCCGGGTTTGCCTTCGCCTGTTTGCGGGCTATGAACGCGGTTGTAGCGGTCCTGAGCCGGTTTGGAATACCGAAACCGAAACGCTTCACATCGACCTGAATCCGAAAATGAGCGTCGATTTAGCGCTCTATACGATAGCGTCCGAGGTAGCCGGCCTTGCTCATAACGCCCTTTCCTAACCTCCGCCCGGTGCTGTAATGCACCGGGCTTAAACTTTTCTATCAATCATGCTAATCAAGTTCTTCGCCGTTCTCGGCATCGGCTGTTTTGCCGGTTTCCTGTTGATACTGGCCGTATTCGGACCCCGAACGTACCGGTTTTTACGCGACGAATACCGGGCCGGTCGCCTTCGCCTGCCCGCCTGGGTGTATCGTGTCTGGCATTTCCTGCGCCGGTTCGTTAGGAACCTGCCCTCATTGGCTGAATTGGTATTCATCGCGTCGGTTTGGCTCATCACCTGGTTAGCCGTCGTCATTTTCTGCTGATATGGCTAAAGTACTCCACGCCCGCGCCAAACGACAGGCTCATTCATTAGTCGAGTTATTCTACAACGATCTGCCTGCGGACTGGCATGAGAACGGCGAGATGAACCAGTTCGATTTAGAACTGTGGCTCGCCGGGTTCGATGTCAAAGCACTCGAAAGCGGCTGGCACGGTTTTACCCTGCTACGCGAAGCCCGGAACCGGGCCGAACGCTATTATCAGCGCGAATTTAAACAGCCCCACCACGATCCCGAAACGTGGGCGTTCTTCCGCTTCCGGCTCGAAATGGCCCTACTGCTGACCATTGGCGTCGATGCGCTCACGCTCGAACACTGCTACCTGTGGCATGATGTCTTAGCCGAGGTTGCCGTTTGTCTGCACTATCAATCCTAACGCCATGCCGCTCAAACCAACCGAATCCGAACTTATCGCGACCACCATCGCCTATGGCCTGATGGCTGTCGGCTCCATAGTCGCGCTGGTCATCATTATCGGCGTCAACTGGCCGAAGATTAAAGCTTTATTTTCCTGATTTCATGGATTACCTACAACTGGTTCGGTCTTTTTGGGCTAAGCATAAACAGGAGCCTTTTACGGGCAACGAAACGCTACTCTATTGGCGGCTCGTCGAACTGTTTAATGCTGAAGGTGTCGGAAAGAACTGGCCAGAGGAGATGCGTTTCAGCGACGGTACACTGTGCCGGGAAACCGGCCTTTCCTTCAACACCATTAAGGGCGAAAAAGGAGCCAGATTAACGCTCACCAATCGCGGTTTACTTTCCTTTGTACCGGCTGGAAAAGGCTTTCGGGCGGGTGGTTTGTACCGACTCGTTACCCCTGAAAGTTCGTCAAAAAGATCGTCAACAACCTCGTCAAAAAACGATGAACTACCCGAAAGTTCGTCAAATTCTGACGAAGTGATTGACGAAGTTAACTCAAAAGATAGTCAGCAACCTCGTCAGGAACCTCGTCAAAATTTGACGAACTCGCCTATATATATAGAAAACCAAACACCAAACGAACAAACATCAAACTTAAACGACGACGCGAGCGCGAATGATTGTTTTGTCGTAGCTGAAAAAAAGGGAACCCCAACCCCCGATTCCGCCCGCCCCCCTTCCCCTTTAAAACCGATACCGATACCAGCCGGGAAAGTGTACGGCGACGGGGAATTGCAGGCCATTGTTTTTGCCTATTACGCCGAGTTCCCCGATCAATTCCCCCTGCACATCTACCCGAAATTCATCGCCTACCATACCAGCATTATCCGCAAGGGCGACCCGCAACACATCGGTAAGGAACGATGGCGAACACAGGACGCCTGGGACATCGAAATACGCCTGAATTCATGGTACACCAAATCCCAGGATAAACCAAGCAACCAACAGCAAGCCAATGGAAACCAACCCGCAACCCTCGCTCCCGGCCACACCCACTCCGCCCATGCCGACCGCTATGGAAGTGCAGACTACGAAAAAGCCTTTAGCCTCGTTGATGCCCTTGTTAACGCGGGTGGTCTCAACGGACAATGAAATCGGTACGGCTCTGGCCACGCGGAACGGGGCCGAAGTGGAACGGCTCCATCAGGTTCGGGCCGGTCACATTATGGCCGTTGGTATCGGTCTGTCGGCTATTACGGCCAATGGCTTACCCGCCATTCTCAAACACGGTACCCAACTTTCCGTCATTCGGCAAACCGACGAGGCCGTACTACTTAAATCCCTCATCATCCTGATTGGCCTGACCAATGACGCCCTGAATGTGCCGCGCATGAATGCCAGTCAAATGCTCGACGCGGCCCGGCATATCCTGAAAACCTTCTGGTATTTCAAGCCCGAAGAAATCGCCTATGCCTTCGATCAGGGTCGCGCCGGTCGCTACGGCAAAGTGTACAACCGGCTCGATCTGGAAATTCTGGAAGGCTGGCTACTGGCCTACGACATCGACGAGCGAAACGCGCTCTGTGAACGCGGTCGGAGTGAGAATGCGGACGAAGCCCAAGAAAGTACCAAACTATCCGTCGATGCGGTTCGCGATAGTTATCAACGCTTTGCCGAGGGCGAACCCACTCTCCAGCAAAAGAAAGAAGCCGAGAAGCGGTTGGCCGACCAACAGGAACGCCGGGAACGCTACAATTACCACCATTTCCGGGAACAGTATTTCTCCGGCAAAGACAGTCCGCAACCTCAACCCGCAACCCAATCCGAACCCACCCATGAGTAACACCCTATCGGCGGAGGAATACCAGGCGCTAAACCAGCCGGGCGGAAAAGCCAAAAAAGCGAGGCCCGAGACCCTTTCAGCCGCCCAATTCCGGGCTGAACACGTCGATCAGGATGAACACGAGTTGCAGTCATTAGGAATCGAATGGTTTCGCCTGGCTTACCCGCAACTCTTGCTCTATGCCATTCCCAACGCGGCTAAACGCTCGATTGTGCTGGCTGCCCGTCTGAGCGATGAGGGCTTGGTTCGTGGTATTCCTGACCTGCATCTGGCCTATCCCTGCAATGGGAAACCGGGCCTCTACATTGAAACCAAAACCGTAAACGGCAAACCCTCCGACGCTCAAATCAAGATTCACGCCTACCTGCGGGCGGTCGGCTATGAGGTCATTATGCCGCAAACGTTCGAGCAGTTTCAAGCCGGTGTACTGGCCTATCTAAAACTTTATTAATTGATTTTAACCCTATAAATCTGTTTACTTATGCTTACCTGGTATCAATCGAAAGTCAAATACGAACAGTCGGTCGAGGGTAAAATCAAAACCGTACCTGAGTTATTCCTACACGAAGCGGTCAACTTCGGGGAGGTTGAAGCCCACTGTTACGAGCATCTAAAAAAACGCATCAAATCGCCTGATGTAGATGCCATCGCTAAAGCACCCTTTGATGAGGTGATTTTCCACAAAGGCACTGACGACAAAAGCCTGATTGGTGCGCCCTTTTACCGGGTTGATCTGAACTGGCTCGATGACAAAAGTTGCTACTTGATTCCGGCAAGTGATGCTGAACAGGCTATTGAGCGAGCCTTGAGATTTCATGGACGCGCTGAAGCCAGTCACGTTACCGGCGTGAAGAAAACAGAAATACAGGGCGTATGGCACCCCCACAACGAGCTATGGCAGGGGGATTGGCACAACCGAATGGATTTACTGCTGCAACTCGGTCGCCATAGCTACGACATAAATCAGACGGAGTTGGATTTCGATATTAAGGTTGATGACCAACCAAAAAAGAAGAAAGCCAGCGTTACGATCACCTTCCGAAAGAAAAATGGCGACCCCGTTGACGCCTAACCGATAGTTTTTTCATGTGGATTCTGGGCAATAACCGGGCCGATTTTGCGCCCGGTTATTCTACATCTTCTCTGTCACGATGACTAAACCATACTACACCGCCGATGCCAGCTTAATCAAGTTTCTGCGCGACTTCTACAGCATTGGCCAACTCGAAATCATTTACTGCACGCTCACCGATGGCGGAGTCATACCCGGCATGAGTGACCGGGAGCGTGCCGAGCGAACCGATGCGGTGGCCCAAATTTTAGGCAAAACGCCCAGTACCGAACCTATAGAGATGCCTAAGGTGCCCCAACCCAAACAGCCCATGAACCAGCCCGAAACCCCGAAAATGGAACTGACTAAAGCCCGCCGATTGGCCGAAGGACTGGTCGCCCGGCTCGAAGATTTCTGCGACCGAATCCACATTGCCGGTTCGATACGCCGGTTAAAGCCGGAAGTCAAAGACATCGAGATCGTCTGTCAGCCCAAAACGTGGCAGACGGGCAGTACGGGGCTGTTTGATACGCCGACCACGCCGGTTGTGATACCGGCCTTTCGGCGGGAAGTCGAGGGCGTTGGCGGTATCGGGGAGGTGTTGAAAGGCAAAGCCGATGGCCGCTACATGCAGATTCTACTGCCTTCGGGTATCAAGCTGGATTTGTTCATGCCCTCGGCGCATGACTACTATCGCCAGTTGGCTATCCGCACCGGCTCGGCGGAGTACTCGGCCCAAACGATTGCGGTCGGCTGGAAGAAAAAGGGCTGGTGTGGCACGGCTGACGGCCTGCGTCGAATTGCCGACTGTGAGGAAACGAAATCGGGCTGGAAAGTCATCAACCCGAATGCTGAACTACCGCCCTACTGGAAATCTGAGGAGGAATTTTTCGCCTGGCTCGGCATCAAGTGGATTGAACCTAAGAATAGACTATGACCGACCTGTTCGATAATCCCGTACCTGCGCTCGTCGAGAGAAAAACGCGCAAAAATGCACCTGGTCAGCAGCTACAGATTTGCCCTGAAATCAAATCGATTAGCTTCGATCAGGACGAATTGTTGCAAAACATACTGACCCTTTATGTTGCCGGCAGCACATTCGATGTGGATGCGACCTACGGGTATGGTGAGTTTTACAAACGCATTCCCCGCCCGAAACTGTGCTTTGACATCGATCCGAAAAAACCAGAAGCGACGCTCGGTGATAGTCGAAACCTGCCCATTCCCAGCTCGAGCATTAAAAGCCTGATGTTCGACCCGCCGTTCGTGGTGAGCAATCACGTCACGTCCGAAAACTACGTCATGAGCGAAAAGTACGGCGGCTATAAAACCATTACCGAACTCCGAAACCACTACAAAACCTCTCTCGACGAGTTCAGCCGCGTTCTACGCCCAAGGGGAATTCTGGTCTTTAAATGTCAAGATTTCGTGCATGGCCGTTCGAATTACTTCATTCACAACGAAATCTATGAGATGGCGAAAGCGTCGGGGTTCAAGGGCGTTGACCTGTACATCTTATTTGCCCGAAACCGTTTTCGTGGTGGGGTCAACGAGCAAAACCACGCCCGAAAATTCCATTCCTATTTCTGGATTTTTAGAAAGATGCAGAAGCAGCGCAAGAAATCAGGCAGCGAAGTCAGCGACTAAACCAAAAGCCAAAACCAGTAAACCGGCCCGGAAGGGTGTGAAGAAGTCATAAGAGTAATCAGCCTCTATCAACCCTACGCGACGCTCGTTGTCATCGGTGCGAATCGATTCGAGACCCGCCATTGGCCAACCAACGTGCGCGACTCGCCAGTTTAGAAAATGTTGGCTTTTTTTACATCAGATAATCCAGTAGCAGTATTCCTACTGTGAGCAACAATACAATCACAAACACCACGAACCCGGTCAGACAACCGGCTTTCTGGTTTGGCATTGTTTTACCAGTTTAGTTATCAGCACGTTTCCTAAGCCTGTTTTATATCTCCCCAAACAAATATACCAGCGTAATGGTCAGCACCAGGGCCACCACCATTCCCACCAGTAGGGACTCTTTTACGGCGAGCCGAAAGTATTTACGTTCTGCCATTGGGCAAATTAGATGAAGTAACATTTTGCCAAAAATAAGGAATAGTATAATCTTACGCTAAAATGACACAACGCCCGGTTCTGCCTACCAGCAGCCGGGCGTTGTCAGTCTACTTGTTTACAATCCACCTCTGGTCACACGCTTCGGCCTTGAATCAGCCGTAGCACGATCATAATAACCGCGATGACCAGAAGCACATGAATTAAACCGCTGCTGCCGATGCCCGCGCCCAAAACGCCTAAAAAGCCCAGTAGCCAGATGATGATCAGCACGACGGCGATGGTGTACAGAAGATTGCCCATGTTGGTAAGTTAGTTAAGGTAAAAGTAGGTGCATTGATGCAATAACCAGTTCTGGTCAACAATGTTAGGAACTTTAAACGGTAGTCCCATAGCGATACAAATTGGCTTATCCCGTTCCCGGCAAACTAATTGTTTTTCTTCTCAACCAAGTTCAGTGGGGTAGTGTAATACCCCCTGGTGGTAAGCCTGCCTACGTCACCTATCGCAACAGATCGACCAGAACAAGGGCTAACCCGACAATTAAGGCAATTAACCCTAACGGGGAGGCAACATTAAGCAGGAGCAGAATGAGACCTATAACGCCGACAATTAGACCGATGGTCAACAGGGATTTAGCCATGGTACGCTCAGGTGCCAACTGGTCTTTTATTTTCTTATCCAACTTCTTGAGCATCAGCCGCTGGAATAACGTCGTTTTTTGAGCCGGGGCGGTCTTGGTCGACATAGCCGCTTGGGCGGTTGGACTTGCCAATAATTTACTCACCCGCGCCATACGCTGGACTACCTTTTTATTCGATGCCAGCTTGCTATCGTTGCGTACATACGTCTCTATCTGCCGTATGGCCTGATTAGCCTGGGCCAGTGAAGGCACCCCGGCTACTGGTTGAGGGGAAGAAACTGCCACTGTAGGCGATGCCTCCTCCAATAGCGTTGATGGGGTAGCTTCCATTGGCGTAGCCATTACCGACAGGGTTTTGGTGGAAGTCACCTGCTGCCGTGCCGTGGACTGGAAATAAGCCACTGGGCGGCTGCATGAGGAAAAGACAGCCCCGCTCAACAGCGTAGCCAAAAGCAGTTTGGAAAATGAGTTCATAGTAAACGATTTTTAAAATGAAGTAAAATAGACTACCCTCAACAACCTCATCTGGACGGATTTGTTAGAGGGGCAACGGTTTAAGGAAAGAAAAAAACTCACTCAGTCAATTCACTGGTTAATTGACCCAATGGTGGTATTGTTTTAGGGGTACCTCTCCAGTAGTCTACAAGGCGAGGTTCTGCTCCACCTTATAGAAGATCACGCCCCGGAAATGAGCCTGTAATTTTTTGGCCAGTTCATTCAGGTACAAAAAGCCTGCTCGCTGAAGGGAGTTTTTTCGTTTGCTATAGGCAATGGGCACCGCTTTGCCTTTGGGCAATTTACTTCCCTCAGCCACCTGTTCCGGGGTGTACAGCTGACCGGTTAGTTTCACCATATTTCCCCTGACTGACACCTGACCAGCAAAAACAACGTTTTGCTGTCCGTCAACTGGTTTTACTGAAGAGGTCAGCAACAAACCATCACTGGCAGCCGAGAAGGTAATGGATTGCTCGGTCAATACGCGAATAATCGCCTGATAGGTTTGCGTATCGGCCAGGTCGGTGGTGATTAAAATCACATTGGCCCCCTCAAAAGGAGGGCGCTGGCCGTGTGCATGAGGCCCCATCAGCCCCAGCGTTAGGGTCAGCCAATAGGCAGACCGTTTTGCTGCAAAGTGTCCCATCGCTTTAGGTATGAACGTTGATAAACTGAGAAATTCACCTGCCAATCCTTGAGGCCGTCGCTTGGCTACCACTCCCTGCCGTTGTGTTAGTTGCCAAAAAAAGGCCAGTCAGTAACCAGCCCATTTTTTATCGACTCACTCTAGTAAGTGTTAGTGTGCGGTTCTCCATCTAAGAAACCTATAGCCCGTGTAGGAGTAAATAAAAATGGCTGAGGTTTCGACGACGGCCTCGGTATAGTCTTTGGCGTAGATACCTGTTCTGTAATCCTGCACCCAATCAATGAGGGCCGCACAGTACAGAAACAAGCTAGCAAGACTCCCCATGATGACTGCCAGGATAACCAATGTCTGTCGCATAAGCATTGAACCGAGTTAATAAATCCTTTTTTAACGTATGTATAACTTTAAAAAGGAATGGTGGTATTTATCTATAGATGCAATTTGTTTGCCGGGAATAATTGCCGTGTTTAATCCTGTAATGGCTTTCCTGTATTTACACAAAAAAATAAGGTTTAAACTACTTTAAAGGCCGATCCCTCACACCACTAATTGTTACTAAATCAGATTTACTATCTA